>NC_013157.1 GCF_000023985.1 Methanocaldococcus fervens AG86 | reverse complement strand
GAAATGGGACTCTTTGGAAAATTTAAAACCAATTATAATACTACACAAAACCAATCTTTACTTCAAGAAAGAACAGAACCAGAAAATCTTTCTACTGAAACTAAGTCCGAGAGTAATCCACATGATAAAAAAAGATTGTCAAATCCTATTAAATTATTGAGAAAGAAGCAAATTGAGAAAGAAAAAGAGAGTATTGCACTAAATGCATTAGCTCCATATAAAGCCCATCAAAAAGCAATTATCTGGAACTCTGGAAGGGGAGAAAAAATCTTCGGCTACCCCATTGCAATAATACCCCAACCAAATGGAATGTATGTCATTCTATACAGGAAAAGATATTATGACTGGCTTGATGAGCTTATAACCACACTAAAATCAATTATCACTGGTAAAAAAGAACAATATAGGGCAGTGCATGTTCCAGAATCTTGTATAGACATTTCAGAAGAGCTAATCACCATATACGCACACAGTTTTTTCATAGTCAATAGTTACACTGAAATAGCCATACCTTTGGGAGAAAACCCAAAAGATAGGATGGCTTACTTGTTATCTCTTCAAGAGGCTGAAATGTATAGAAATGCACTTGAAAAGATGGGCTATGAGTTTCCAAATGTCATTGACTCTGCACTTAATTTGAACCCAACAATGAGGGCATACATTGGAAAAGAAACAATGAGTGATAAGAAGAAAAAGACGTCTAAAACCAAAGAGTTTGCAGGATTTGACATGAGCTTCTCTTTTGATAGGTTTTTAAAATCCTTAGGTGGGTATGATGATGAACGAGAATGAAGATTTTGAAGGTTTTGAAGATATTCCAATAGTTAGTGAGGATGAAGACAACTTTCCAAATTTTGAAGATGATGGAGAAAGTATCCCAACCAACACCACCAAATCAGAAGATAAAGCTACCAGCCATAAAAAACCTACAGAAGATGAACTGCCAATCTTGGATTTTAACACTCTTTATAAGAAAATAATGATTAGGATTGTAAAACGGCTGGAGATAATACACAATATAACTTATCAAGATAGGATTAAGCTATTGGCTGGAGAAATTGGAAGGGATTTAGAATTACTTGATGAACTTATAAAATTAAAACTTGGAGGTGAATAAAATGGGATTTTTAAGCATATTAAAAAGAAATAGACAAGAGTATAATCAAATTCCAGAAATGAGCATCCAGCCAGATTTTGAAATGAAGTATAAATCCTTATTAGAAGACATTGGGCTTTTAGTCAAAGATTTGAAAAGAGAATTTGAAAAGCATAGCTACTATTTGGCATTGAATAAATTACTCTACTCTGGAGGCATTGAAAAAGCAGAGATATTCATTGATTATCATGCTGGAAGAGTTATAGAGTTAGAAAGAATATTAACAAGACTACTAAGAATATTAGGAGAAAGCCCTAAGTTAGAAGAAATTGTCAAAGAACAAAGACAAAGAGCTTTAGAAGACATACAAAGCACAGACAATATATTAAGCTTATTAGATTATCAGGATGAAGAAGTTGAAAAAATTAGAGGAAAATTAGCAGGAAAGAAGAAAAATGAAGAGAAGAAGGAATAGTGAGAGCATGGATAAAAATAAGACATATTTTAGTTAAATCTCATTTGTCATTGTTCCTTTGGAGGGAAACGATGTTATTCAAAACTAATGATGTAATGATTGTTATTAAAGATGGAACGAATGAGGAAGAAATTGGATTTAACATAATAAATGATGGAGAGGATTGTATTTTTGAAATAACAAAAGAGGAAGCAGAAAAACTAAAAGAAAAATTAGAAAAAGCACTTAAACAGCTTGATAATTCTAATTGAATTTATTTATTTTTTTAAATGTTTTTGTAGGTAATCAAAGTTCCATAAGGTTACTTTGAGTTAGAAATTTTTGGACAGAACAAACATGGTGAGGATAACATGAAGGCTAAGTGGGACAAAGAACTTGACTATGAAGAAACCAAAAAAGAGCTATTAAACCGACTAAACTACTATAGAAACAAAAAGCCATTATATCAAAAAGATAAAATTGCTTATACCTACATTTTGACAGGACTCCTCCAACTTAGGAACGGTTGTAGAATAGGAGAAGCAGTTGAAGGGTTAATAAAAATAATACAAACTAATAAGAGAGAAGTTAAAGTTAGAGTTGAAAAAAGGAAAGACGACGCTAAAAGATTAATTGTTTTACCAGATGAAATTACAATTGAAGATTTAGAGAATATTAAAGAAGTTGTTGAAGAGTGGGAAGGCAAAAACTTAAGGAGAATAGCCAACAATATGTCTAAATGGTTTATAACCAATTTAGGAATCAACACGCACTCACTTAGATATGCATACATTTCATATTTAGGAAAACAAAATGTTCCAGCCCAATTAATTGCATGCATAACAGGTCATGCAACATTGGACATGGTCCTAAGATACACCCAAGTAAGGACCGCAGAAGAAATATTAAAAAAGTGGGGCTGAGTGTAAATGATTGAAATAAACAAAATAGTGAGCTGGAAAGAAATTGAGAAAATAAAAGAAATGGCTAAAAAAGATGTTATTATTGTTAGAATGCCAAAAAGTGTATATAACCACAAAAAGATGAAGTATAAGATAGAGGCATTAAAAGAAATCCCAACAATTGTAATAAATGTAGAAGAAAAGCAGAGAGGGAGAAAGAAAAAAATTCAAAATGACATTTTAGAAAAAGCTATTGAGCTAATTAATAACAATTACTCAATTAGGGAAACTGCTAACGAATTAGGCATTCCAAAATCCACACTTTGGCTGTATATCAAAGACATAGCAAAGAATGCAAAAATGAGACTATTTAAAAAACTGGTCTTGGAATACAAAGAGCAACTTATTAAAAAAGGCCTATACAATGGCACCATAGACATGTTATTTGCAGAACTGGAAATGCATCTAAAACTAAATGACTTAGAAAAAGCAAAAAATATCTTAACAGAGATAATAATGTATGTAAATGATGATTTAGATGAAGATGAAGATGATGAAGAAGAATATTAAAAAATACCCAAAAATACCTCCAATGTTCCAAGTTTTGATTGTCATCTTTTGAGATTTTAAATAAAAAAGCTTTAAAAATGTGTAGTTTAAAACTTATAATAGAGCAGAATAATAATACTATGTTTTCCTCATTAGTTGGAGTTAAAATTTTTTTGTTGTGAAAAATGTTTTTTTATTCTTTTTTTGTTGGTTTTTTATAATTTTTGCTTTAATGTCCTATGTTTTGATTGTTATCTTTTGAGATTTTACATAAAACAGCTTAAAGAATGCTTATTTTGAAAACCAAGACAGAGCAAAAAACTGCTTTCACTATACCTTCAACCGCACATATACTTTTCTCCCAACTTTCCTTCTCTCTATTTTTCCAGAAGATTCCATTTTGGAAAGAACATCATATAGTGTTCTAACAGATATCCCCAGCTCATCTCTTAATTCCGTTATGCACATACTATTCCGAAGAGATAATATCCCAATAATCCTATCCTCAAGATTTCCACCCGCAGATTTTTTATTCCAATACATTCCAGAAGTGAATTTTTCTAAATCCAACAACCTATTTTCAATTTCTTTTAATTTATTAATAATTTCATTTATTTCATCAATTCCACCCTTTAACTCGCTAAGCTCATTAGTCACATTTATAAGCTCTCCTCTTAGGTTTCCTACTTCTTCCAAAATGGAATTATTAACTTTCTTCAAATTCTCAACTTCTTCTTTCAATCTTTTTAATTCCAAATCATTCCGTTCCTTCCAATCCCTTAACTCTTCAATTTGCTTAGCATACTCATCAATACCTAAATATTTTATAAAGAGTTTCCTAAACATAATAATGCCCCCTAAGATGGCAATATTGAGATAGAAAAATAGAAAGCCCACTTTCAAAATTATAATTTTATAAAATTGTATTATATATAGCAGTGGCATAGGACCAAAAACAATGCCCCTGTTAGAAGTGATAAGAAAAAAGAAATTAAAGCTTATCCCTAATCTCTTTTAGTATTTCAACCATAGTATCGAATTTATCATCTAACTTTTTATCAATAGTATCAAGCTTCTCAAAAATCATTTTTATATATTCAACACCCACATCCAACTTTTTATTCAACTCCAAAATATCATCAGAAGATAACCTACTAATCCCCTCAGGGAACTCAATATAAGCATTTAATTCTTTTTCCTCAATCTTCTCAATCTTTATAAGCTTATCCTTCTTTTCCAACGCCTTAATACTCTTTTTAAACAGTTCCTTAATCTCCTCATCATCAAAATTAGCCAAAATCCTAACAGTTCCATCCTTGTGGTTATAGACAACACCAGAAATACCCAAACCCCTACCAATATGTTCAATCCTATCCCTAAAACCAACATGCTGAACCTTACCATAAATCCTTAACTCATAAGTAGTAGACATAAAAATCACCATACTAAAAATTATGTTATTTATTGCTCTTATTCTTTTTCCCGTGCTAAAGAAGCCCAAAACTCTGGGTCAGTTTCCTTACTAAGGTATTCTTGCCCCCTACCATCATCACTCGGCTTAACCAATTTTACAGTTTTTATATTTCCAGTAGCTCCAGAAGTTTTTATCTTCCACTTAGCCCCACAATTTTGGCAAGCAACAGTTTGAACATCATCTATTGTCATACTAAAAGATATTTTTCCAAGAGTATTCGGACTTTTACAGATAGGACAGATACTAAAATATTCAATTAGGTTATTTTTAATATTGTTATAGATGTATCCAGCCCAAAGTATGGAAATAATCCCAAAAGATATTAAAAACACTCCAGCATAAAACATTAATGGGTTAGTCTGGTAACTTACTGAAAGGGAATAGCTTCCAATCTGCAATACTTTGTAACTTTTGTAATGCATTAGAAACCATATCCCAGGAGCAAAAGTAACTATTACTAAAATAATAATCCCAATCCAAACGCTATTGGAAGTAGCGATTCTCAAAGCCCCCACCCTCAACTTCTTTTATCTTTATTTTTTTACTATTTACTTTTTGTAGTTAATTAAAATAGTCCTCCTAAAATTTTAATCAAATATAGCAACATAACAAATCCAATTACAATAAGAACTTTCATCAAGGTTGTATCTGTAGTAATTCTCTCCCATTCCGACATTGTAGCCCACATATTATTAAACTTCTCAAGATTTTCCTTGGAAGCAAAGTATATTGTTTGTAAATACAATTTTCTTGGAACTGCATGGTCTGGGCATACTGGTGTTCCATCCAAATAATCAAAAATCACATGACAAGGACCTAAAACCTTACCACATACTGGACAAACATATCTCTCTCCAATAGGAATTGTCTCACCGCAAACTTTACAAAAGGCTAAATCATCACTAATTTTAAATATATCCCTCTCATTAGCCACAATACTTTGATTATAGTTGGTTTCTTGGATTTTGATGCTGTTAGTATATTGAGGTAAGTATATTGGGCAAGATTCTTTAATTAAAATGTCTTTTTTCTTTGGAGAACAAACTTTCCTATACTCAACATTATTTTTACCCCTATAAACAACCTCTTTGGTGTATTTATTGATTATAGAGTCAATAACCTTTTGTTCAAGCTCATCAACAGAAAAATTAAAAGGTCTAATTAAATTCTTTTCATCTTCAGGAATTTTAGTCAGGTTTTCAGGAGAAAATTTAAAAAAGCCATGAGGCAAATTATCCAGCACTTTTCCAGTAACACCATCAACAAACAACAACTCATCATCAACATTTACCTCATAAATACAACCAACTTTAGTGCAAACTTGAGAATGGACAGAATACCTCACACAATAATAGGGATAGTAAGATTTCCATGTCTTTACTTGATATGTTGTTTTTTCAATTCCTTTAATTGTTTCTAACTCACCAATAGTTCTCTTTTTAACTTCCTCTTTTGGTAAGTGTTTAAAGGTAATATCTGAAACTACTTGGATATTTCCACTAACAATTTTAATTCCATGCTTTTTACATAATTCATACAATTTCCTACCATCAATTAACTCAATCTCCATCCAACTGCCATGCTTTTTATTAATCTCTTCAGTATATTCTATTGCCTCTTTAGTGAACTTACCAGAGGTTACAATAATACCTTTAATATAAGGGTCGTCTCCCAACTCATGCAATAAAGCCCCTTGGAGTTTTTGGATTACAGGCCTTCCAACACTTTTAGTATGCTTACACTCAACGATAACTTTATATTTAAATGGCTTACCATGATTAGAATAGGCAATAATATCCTTCCCCTTATCCCCAGTTCTTTGGGTTACTTGAACATCTTCATAACCCATCATTCTCAACAACCGAGCAACAAACTCCTCAAACTCATAACCATTCAACGCATCTAAATCAAAATACCTCCCCCGTTTTGCCTTGTCCATTTCTCATCACCCTATATTAACCTATACCTACCAGGTCTTGGCTCATCTATTTCACCATACTTCTTAAGTTTATCAATAATCTGTTTTAATTCTTTCTCACCCAGTCCTCTCTTTTCTACCTCTTTAACAACATCCTCATGTTCAACAAGCTCAGATTTCTCAGCTAACTTTTTAATTATCTCATAGACCATTGATAATTTATCCCTCTCTTTCTTAGACATTCCTAAGATTTTATCCACATCGAAGATTCCAGTTTCTGGGTCATAGGCAATTTCTTTCAAACACTCAGTAATCATAGTTATGGCCTCTTCAGCATCTTCTACTTCTACAATATCTTTCAATCTTGCCTTAGCATGTGCCTCGGCCAATCTTACAGCTCCTTCCAATTGTCTTGCTGTTATTTCATGCTTTTTTCTCATTTCTACATACCAATCGTCTAAAACTTCTTTGGCTTCTTTACTAAGTATTGCCTTTTTCTGTCTTGCATACATGATATACTTCACTACAAAATCAAAATCTATCTTTATTTCCTCCCCATCAACTTCAACTGTTATATAATCATAACCTTCGACTTCTTCATCAATACTATCATAAATTGCTAAACTTGTAATATGGTCCGCAATTTCTCTATCTCTGTCCTTATCAGAAACATTTCGGATAGGAAATATTAAATCAAATCTATCAAGTAATGCAGTGTAAATATTTATCTGCTCAGCTATAGAGACATCTGGATTAAATTTCCCCCACTTTGGGTTACAAGCAGCCAACACTGCACATTCTGCTGGTAGTTTAGCATTAATTCCCCCTTTATTAACATGGATTGTTTGGCTCTCAACGGCTTCCAATACTGCAGTATGAACATCCTTCTTTTTATCAAGCTCATCAATACACGCTGTTCCACCATTTGCCTTAACTAAAACACCAGGCTTTACTACCCAAGTATTATCTCCAATTTCCGTTTTTTCCCTTTCAACTGCTGCCGTAAGTCCTACTGCCGTCGCAGTTGTAACAGAACTATATACATTTCCAGGAATCTTAGCTATCCTTCTCAACATCTGTGTTTTTCCAACTCCAGGGTCAGCGACTAATAAAATATGAATATTGTGTCTCCTACCACTTCTTTTTTTAGTTCCTTTTACTTGTTGCAAGAATATAGCTTTCTTAACATGTTCATGTCCTTTAATCTCTGGAATTAACCTATCTGACAATAAATCAATAACATCTTTTCTTTTGGCTAATTTCTCAAATAGTCTCTTATCTTCCTCAGATATAGATATATTTTCATTTTCATCAACTTTTTCCACATACCATCCTTCAACATAATAATCCTTTACATCTATATTCTTCTTAGTGCTTTTGTATGTTCTAACAACTCCAACAATTCTCACCCTTCCAGAGTATATCCCAGGGCTGTTTTTCAAAATAACAGTAATGTATTTAGGATTTTCATCTGGGTTTTTCATCTGTTCTAAAGGCTGTTGGACTTTTAACTCTTGTATGTCAATATCTATACTCTTCTCTTCGTTATATACAACATCTCCACCACATCTTGGACATTTTTTTATTTTTATCGGGTCAAAAAGATTGTTCTCAGCTAACCACTCATATCCGCACTTTTGACATACGAAACACTTTTTCTCAGTGTAACCTTTAACCTTTGATGCCACTGCAATAATCCCTTCAAACTCTATTAATTTTCCTTTGTGAGATTTTCTAATCTCTTCAATCGTGTTTATAACTCTCAATGCCTTAGGAATATTTTTTACTGTTAAGGTAAAATCCTCCGGAAGATACTCAACATTTAGAGAATAATATGCCTCCTCATAACATTCTTTCAAAAATTTTAATCCCCTCTCTGGATTATTTACTACAAACTCAACAAACTCCATCAAACCGCAGCTGTAAAGATGATTTAAATCAATAACAACAAAATTATTCTTACATATAATATCTTCCTTATGTATGTTTCTAAAATAATTAACCAAATAACCTCTAACCTCTTCAAATATAATCTCATCATCAAAACTACTAAATCCAAATCCAATATCTACATTTGAATCTGACTCTTTAATTAAAACAATTGTTTTTTCCCCTTTTTTACCTTCTTCTTTTATAATTCCTTCCTCAATCAACTCATTTTTGGCATCATATATGGTTGATGTCGGATGATAACATTCCAGTAAAGCTTTTATAGCATTCCATGGTAAAGATTTATTTGGAGCTGCCTGCAGGAGTTTAACAATTCTAATTTTTGCTTCTCTTATACCCATACCTACCCCCCATTTTTTAACGGTTGTTGCCACTATATAATAAAACATTTTTGTTGATGATATTGTATAATATCATCGATGATATATAAAATTTTCGACAATGTTTAAGAAGTTCCAACCAAAAAAGCTAATATCTTATATTAATATTTTTAATAAAACTCAAGGAAAGTGTCTAACGAGATATCGATATCTAAAACTAAAATAAATAAGGTGTTCAATGAAAATTTTAATTTTCGGAAAATCGATTATTATTTTAATTTTAACAAGATAAGATAAAATAATCGTTATTTTTACCGAATAACGGCAATTTATAAATAAGAATTTTAGTGGCTATTCGGTGAGTTTTGTAAAGTAATATTGCTTATTTTTTAATTCGGCGGTTATTCGGAACGTATTTATAAATAAGTTCCGAAAGGTCTCCGAATTAAAAAATATAGTTTAATCTTTGAGATTATTTACCGAATACCAATTAAAATTGAGAAACAAAAATATAAAAAATTCGGTTGTATTTAGTAAAAATAAAAATAGACTGGTCATATTTTTGTAAAATCTCAAAATTCCGAAAAATCGTATATTGAGTGGTTGTATGAGGAGAAAGTAGAATGATATTTATAAAATAGAATATAGTAATCATTCTGAACATTCACAAATTTCTTTATCTTCTACTCTTTTTACAATTTCTTTGATTTTTAATAGACCATCTCTTATTTTTTTCACTCTTTTTGTAGTTTCTAACTCTAAAAGTTCGTCACATATTACATCAATTCTTGTTAATTCTTTTTTTATGTCTATTGCGTTCATCCTCTCACACTCCTTCTATGTCTATGTGCTATTTTGATGAAACTATTATTTATCTATTTCCTTGACGATATATAATATTATCGAAAATTTTATATATCATCGATGACATTATACAATATTGTCAAGGCATGACCACCCAAGTATATGAGGGGTAGGTTCAAAACCTGCCCTGATTGGGTGGGATGTAAGCTCTAAACCCCCACCAACATAACTAATTTTTTTAAATAATAGACGGGGCGGGATGAAGCCCGTTATTTATTGTTTATAAAAAGAGAGTTGGAGGGAGATAATGTGAGATTAAAAAAGCAAACTTATGCTGTTATTTTAAGCTATAATGAATATTTTGATGTTAGGCATGGAAATGCATTAGATGTTCTAAAGAAGAAACTTGAAGAATCAGGATATACGACTGATAATTTAGTTGGAGCTTTCGTTGTAGGTATGGAGAGATTTGGGGAAGGATATGTTCTTAGATTCATTCCTCAATTAGACCAATAGGACCAGGGGGCGGGATGATGCCCGTTATTTCTTTAAAAAAATTAAAAAACTTAGAGGTGGGATTATGGCGGAGATAAATTCAACTAAGGTAAAAGTTTTGGCAAGGAATATTGTCAGATTCACAAATATGCTTGATAACAATCACATTGGTAAAGGAGCGTATAGAATAACTATTGAAGCATTGTTAAACGAAATTAAGCATGAAATTTCTAAATTGCCCAAGTAAAAAAGCACAGGCGGGGGGCTTAATCCCTGCCACCAGTTTTTCTCTTTTTAAAAAAAAGAGTTCGGAGGGGGAGTATGATATTCAAAGTTAGAAAAGGCTCAGAATTGGAGAGAGAAATTGAAGCATATTTTGAAGGGAGGCGAAAATACATTGAGAATATTGTTAAAATCTGTAAGAAATATGGTTTTAAAGACATCACTAAGGACGATGTGTATTTTACTAACGATTTCTTTGGGAAGTTGGAATTTTATGGTGTAGGGGTTAAAGGTGACATCCCAAGCAACGGTTGGAGGAGGAAAGATAATTATTTTGTTCCAAATAAAAAGAGTAAGCTCGGTAAGGAGATAGTTTTAGAGATTAAGAATGTCCAATGTCCAGACGTTAAGGAAATTATGAAACTAATGGGAATGGATGTAAGTTATTTAATTGAAGGTAAAGGATGGATGTGGTTTAGGCCGAGCTTAGAGAAGATAGGAGATACTTGGATAATTCATATCAGTGATAAGTTGATAGGCAAGTTTTATCCAAAAACGGATGATGTTGAAGAGATAACGGTTAAGGAATACTTAGAGATGAAGGAAAGGCTTGGCGGTTGCCCTTAAAACCGCCACCAGTTCTTTTTTTCTCTTTTAAAAAAGATTTTGGTGATTAAAAATGCCATATGTGCAGTGCTGTTATTACTGTAAGAATGTTTTCAGATGCCCAAAAAGGTGTCCGAACGACTTATATAGATGTCAGTTTTGTGCATGGCATGTTGAAGAACCTTGTAAAGACTTTGAAGAAGTAAAATATGAAGAGATTGAGGAGCTGGTAAAAAAAGTATTTGGTAGATTCTTTGAAGAGCTGAAAAAGAATAAAATGGAAGAGGCGGTAGAAATACTGTATTACGATATTGTTAGGACAATATTGCCATGAAGATTTATAATGGGCTTTTTGGTGGTTGGATGAAAGTAGATGTTATCGATTTTGGGCAGTTTGTAGGTTTTGGGGTTTGTTATGATAAATGTAATAGGATAATTAACATTTGCATTTTAAATAAGTTGATTCTGGTGATTTTATAAATCTAAAAAAATTCTGAGGTGGGAGTATGTTGAGGATTAAGAAAACTCCTGATGAGATTAAGGAAATGATTAGGTTGGCTATTCAGAAGGGCTATAAGCAGATTAAAGTTAGTGATGTTAATCCTAATGAGGTTTTATTGAGGATTCCTGGGACGTTTAAAATAACGTCTTTTGAGTTTTTGAGCGATAGGGAAATTAAATACTCATGTTTTGAGAATTATTCTTTTAAGTGTATTATTGAGACGGAGGTTGGGGAAGTTAGGAAGTTTTTGGAGAGTGTCTATGAGAACTCAAAAGATATTGGGAGGAAGGGTATTAGGGAGATTCCTGCTGATGTTTTTCAAGTAGTTGTTGCATAGAGCATTTTGTTTTTTTCTAATTTTCTATTTAAATATTTTTGGTGGTTTTTATGGAAATTGAGATTACTCATAAAAAAGGGGTTAAGTCAGTTGAAAAGAATGAGTTGGAGGAGTTAAAGGACAAATTGATAGATAGATTAGGATATGATAGATATAAAGAAGAGTTAGGGGCTGTGAATAAGTTGTTTTGTGGCATATTGACAGAGATGGGAGCTGTGAAGGTTTTGGCAAAGTTAGTTGAGAGGGGAGAACTTCCAAGTGAGCTATTGAAAGAACAGAAAGATGAAGAAAATAAAAAGAATGATTCATGGGGGGATGAAGATGAAGAAATCTGTCCAAGATGTGGGGGAACTTTGGAAGAGATTTGCGATGGAGAAGGTAGAGTGATTGAACTTTACTGCGAAGACTGTGGGTATAAAGAGATTATTAGGTGATGATGATGGAGAGAGATGAAGTTATTTATGAAAAGGAGGTTAATATGGAGGGTTATTTTAGGAGGTTAAGAGTGATAAAGGAGAGTGAGGATGTTTTTTTGATTGAAGAAGTGGAAAAGGGGATTATTGTGGATAATCATGATATGGTTGTTTTGACAAAAGAAGAGTTAAAAGAGATTTATAAGAGAGTTTTTGGTGATGATTATGGAAATAACAGTAAGTGCAAATAATATTGATAATATTTTATTATATCTGGATAATTTAAAGGCGGAGAAGGCAGAGTTATTGAAAGAATTAGAAAGAAGAAGGAGGCAGAAGAGATTGATAAATGAGGAAATTAAAAGGTTAAATAAAGAGATTAAGAGAATAGATGATGAGTTAAAAAATTGGAGGAAGCAATTGAAGGGACTGGTTAGGAGAAAATGATTGGGGTGGGGGTATGGCGAAGAAAAATCATGCTTTTTATGCTAAAAATTTAAATGAAGAGGAAAAGGCTATGATTGATATTGTTAAAGCATTGATTGGTGCGGATAATAAGGGATTGTTGATTAAGGGTATTAGGGCATTGATTAGGGAGAGAAATTTGGAAAATGAGGTGGAGAGGCTTTTAGAGGAGAGGAAAAAACTTATAAAAAATGTGGCTTAAATTTATTTTTTTATTAGCCCTTTCATTTGTAAATTTATATAAATCAATATATACGAACAAATTTGTATTTTCAAAAAATACGCACGATAGTAAAAGATTTATTGAATTTACAGATAGACTACTTATATTAAAAGTATTGGCTCTTTTTGGGTCTCCCCTCCTGAGCCACTGGCTGTGATGGAGGGCAGGTTTTGGGTAGTTGGGAGTGTCGTTATTTTTTTTGCAATTAATTTTAGAGGGGATAGTATGGTCTATGTTCATATCTGTCCTCATTGTTTAAATCCTGTAGTATGTTTTCAGAAAGACTACTTAGAAGGGGAGGTTAAGGCTGTAAATGTGGATTTGGAGAATTCAAAGTGTCATGTTTTGCTTGGGAGCTCTATATACAAAAATGCATCATGTTCTAATATGCAACAATTAAAGACGTTTGCTGGGATGATTGCAAAAAAGATGAATTTAGATGATGAGAAAAAACAAAAATTCATGGATAAGGTTGTAGAGTTGAAAAGAACATATAGGAATTGGAAAGACTATAAAATCTTAGAAGTGGCTCTTAATTCTATTTTGCAAGGTGGCTAATTATGAGGGCTTTAAGCATTATTCAAATATTGCTATTTTTTGCAGTTTCTTTTTATCTTGTGTATAAGGGGATTATATTAACGGAATATTTGGTATTTGGAGTTATTTTTGGACTGTTAATTCATTGGTCATTAACAAACAAGGGGAATAAGAATATTGTGAATATAAAACCTCTCTCAGCGTCTTTTAGAGTCTTACTTTATGATGTTTATTTGGTAACATTGTTAATTAGAGGTTTTTTAGAGGGTTTTAGTCAGGATTTAACTTTTTTATGTGTTATTTTAGTTGGATTGATTATTTTGGACTATTTTGTTGAAGGGTGATTAGCATGAAGAATTTAGTGCTTTTATTATTCTCAGTTTTTGTTGTAATGGCTGTTAATGTAGTTTCAGCTGAAGAATATATGGTTAAAATAGATGGGTTGAGTGATAGTGATATCCAATATGTTCTTAATTCTACATCTTGGAAGTATTATACTCCACAATACTCACTTGGGAATGTCATTACTTTCCCAACAGAGGATGACTTCGCAAGATTTTTACTGCCTTATGATGGTAGTAATTTTGCGTTTTCTCCAGATTTGTATAGTGTATCAAAACAAGCTACTGTTTTTAAGGTTAGTGCCACACTTGTTGGGAATGATGACGTATATAAAACAATAGAGTTGAACTTGTCTGGACCAGGGTATGTGTATATTCTTTCAGATTTGCAGCTTGACTTGTCTGCCTACGATTGGGCATCTCATTGTTGGATATATGATGGGGACACTTTGCTACTGCAAGATAAGTCAGGATTTTATAAAAAGTTAGTAACATCTGGAAAGCTTAAGGTAGTTATGAAAGACCATGGAGCCGCCCAAGCGAGTAAGTTTAACATTGCAATAGTGTTTATTGATAATAATTTTACAATAACAAGAACTGATGGATTAAATTGCATGAAAATAGACTTTAAGGTTATACCACAACCGATTCTCGAAATCTACTCACAGCCAAATGCAAATATCTATATTGACAATGAATTGAAGGGAAAAACGGACAATGGGGGGTACTTCAAAACACAAGTTATTGGGGGAGAACATGAATTAAAAATAAGCAAGGATGGTTTTTGGGATTACACTACAACAATAAACATTCAGAATGATACAGAAATACATGTTAATTTAGTTCCTAAGAATGCTATATTTGGAGTTACTTACAAGTTAGAAGATAATGCGTATCCAGATTCAATAGCAAAGTTAAGTTTAAAGCTCAGCCCGATTGAGGATGCATATGGAACAAGAATGAGAATTTCAGGTGTAGATGTTATTAAAGTATTATATAATGGGCAAGAATTAGAAAAATCAGATGATGGTTCTTACATTTTGGGAGATATTAGCAAGGAAGTTGAGTTGGAAATACAATTCAAAACACCATCAAGCTGGGGAGAGCATTCATTTACTATTGGCTTAGAAGCTTCAGATGTTGAAGGAAACTTATATTCACAGCAAGAAACAATTACTTATGAAGTTTTAGAACTGCCATTCTTATTAGAACTTCCAGAATGGAAAATAGGGGACAACACAGTTAGAGTTACTGATACAACAGGGCAGAGCTATGCTGTCTTGCTGGTCCTACATGATAAAGATGGAAATGAAGTTTGGAGTGAGAGTAAGACACTGCTTGAATATGGTTCAGCAGAATTCAATGTAAAAATACCAAGTGCTGGAGATTATGTTTTAGAGATTCAAGGAAATGGTGCTAAGACATATAAAGAAATACACATTGTAGAGCCTATAACTTTAATAACAAAAGAAGTTAAAGCTGGAAAAGGGCAGGTAGCAACAGTTAAGTTTTCAATTGTTAATCCATCTTCAAAAGTAAAATACTATTATGCAACATTGGAATCTGGTTTGTTAAACTTGAGCATAAATAAAACATTCGCAGTATCTCCAAATGAGAATAAAACAGTAGAAATATCATTTGAAGTTCCAAAAAATGCAATATTTGACAGCTATCAACTAATATTGAAAGTCTATGACTCTGAAACAGATGGATTACTCTTTGAAGGAAATGTAGTGTTGAAAATAGTCGAAAATACAATTCCAATAGCAATAGGAGATAGTAGCATTCCATTGTGGCTAATAGCTATTGTGGGAGTTCTTTTAGTTGGTGGAATTGCTTATGCTTTAATAAGAAAATAATTCTTTTCTCTTTTTCAAAATCTTTTTTTAGAGGTGGTTAAAATGTTTTTTAACTTTTTTAAGAAGAAATTAAAATCAAAAAGGGGAATTTTACCAATTGTTGCTGCAGTGGTGGCAGGGGCAATAATTGCAGGAGTTGCAATAGATTATTTTTCAGATGGGGAACTGGATTTAAACACTTCCAAAGAGGCTGCAGTGGTGGATACTGGGGCTGAGAAAGTAACAAACTTAACAAAGGCAAGTGATTACAGATACAAGTATTTAGCTGGTTATAAAGTGTATTCTGAAAATGCATCTGCAGCTGATTTGAATGAAATTAAGTATAAACTTAAATCAAGTTTAGTAAGTTATGAAACGCAGAACTCAGGGAGTATTACTGATTTAGATGTGAAGCTGAAAGGAGCAGATAAGATTTATGGATTCTCTGTTTTCCCTGTTCAGATAATATTAACTGAGAGTATTCCAAGCTCTTTGCCACAGCAATCTTACGTTGAAATAAATTCTATCAAAGTATACCTTGTGGATTCCGATGGGAGAAAATGGAGTGAGAAAGACTTTACAGATACTTTGATTTTTAGAGACCCTAATGCCCACACTGATGAACCTGATGGGGAAGAGCAGTATGACCCTGACTCATATCTAACAAAATATGAATTGAATCTAACATTAAAAACGCCAGACCCTTACTTAGGTAAGGCAAGATTAGCTGCACAAGGTTCAGCAGATTTAAAAACACTTAGGGAGTTGATGAATGCCACTGTTAAGAAGTTTCAAGTGGTTGTAGAAATAGAAGGGGAGGCTAAATTATACAAATGGGAGGAAGTAGAAGTAGATACAGATGGGGATGGGAAGCCAGATACTACAGAATGGCGAGCTGAATATGATAAGACCGTTCCAATTGATATAAAAATGGTTTCACTATCAGCATGGAACCACATCAATAATGGAGCTTATCACGTAGATGGGGCTGAAGGTTCCTTACCTACGGCATATTCTAATGTGGATGAGTTAATTGCTTATGCTACTGATGTAAATGGGGCTGTTTCAAACTTTGTAGGAAGAGTTTGGGCTACTCCATGCCATGTATATCAATCCACAGCCCAGTATAGATTCTGTCTAATTGGAGAGCCAGATAACCTTGAACCAGTTCCAGTAACAATTTCAGATGACTATGCATCAATAGGTATGAGAATTCGAGCTGATGGAGTAGGGTCTATTGGGGATTTATCAAAAGGTAGCTTTGGAGAAATGGGAATCAGGAAGGATGAAACAATACTGTCGTTGTATTATACAAAAGAGAATGATACTGTAGGATATGAGGTATATTTCGTGTTGTTTGGGCAAGTTGAGGATGAATGTGGTTCAGAGCCAATATGGTTAGTTATAAAACCACATATTGCAGTATTGGATAATATTAAATTGGCTGGAAATGACGAGAGAATGAAAGAAATAGAGAGCTTGCTTAGCGATGGAAAAGTTTCTACTGAAGATATTCAGTTAATACAGCAAAAAGCTGACATGATGATAAATGAACTTATGGAAAAGAAAGCACAAGTTGAAGCAAGCTTGGATAGGTATAAGACTAATGAAAAAGCTTATGAAGATGCTAAAAAAGCAATAAGTTGTTATGAAAAAGCTATTGACTACTTAAAAGATATGAAATCAACAGCAGACCCTAACATGATTAGGACAGACTTCTATCTTGCACAAAACTATGAAATGGAAGGGGACTATTATAGGCAAGCTGCAGAATATAGGTTAATTGGATTAGATAACCAAGCAGAGGCATTAGAAGGGCAGGCAGGGAAGATACATGAGGATTCAGCAAAGTATGAGCCAAGCATGTGGTTTTCAGCAGGGAGCACACTTGGAAATATTTGGCAACAATTTAAGGCAGGGCTTGGTATAGATTGGGTTCCAGATTGGGTTCTGATTTTAGTAGTTGTTATTTTAGTTGTTGGAGGGGCTATTATAGTGCTTAAACTACTCTAATGCTCTTTTTTCTTAATTTTCTTTTATAAAATTTTTTGGAGGTGTTTTTTATGGCTAATGGAGCTAATGAAAAGACAGATTTTAAATTAAAGCTATTAAAAGCAGTTGCATTTTCTATTGGTATGGGAGCAGTGTTTTATTATGGAGCTCAGCAGTCAGTGACGTTTAATGAAGTAGTTTCTGCATTTGCGAGTGTTCCTCTTTTAGTGATTATTGTTGTAGAGTTATTGGACAAGGCAGTGGATTCAATGGAGGTATTTAATCAGTTGTATAGCACTTATGGTGGAAAAAGTGAGTATGGAAAGTATGCAATGACGTTTATAGGGATGTTAATAGCTTTTTTTGGAATGTTATGGCTTGTAAGTGGAACAATAACTCTTAATGTTGGTTCTATGAGCCCAGCAAACTTAGTTGTTGCAGCATTATTAAGTTTATATATATTAGCCCCTGAGACAGGGGATGATGAACTTATCCTCTTCGCATGGCTTGGGGCGACAATAGCAACATTTGGAAAGTATTTAACATTAATCCCTCATATTCCAGGACTGACAACATAAAACAGGTGGTTTGATGTGGTGATACAACAAATTATAGCTTCTATACTTACTTTTTTACTTTGTTTTGCATATAAGAATCAAATAGAGCAGATTGGACATATTTTAGATATTAATAACGATGTTTTAGCTTGGGGGGTTCCTACTTTTATTATACTTTTATGCGTATGGAAAATAGCAAGCAGAGATTGGGGTTTAGGGGATGCTGTTGCAGTGATTATTCTTTCTATTCTAATAATGCTATATTACACACAAGACGTTGGGAGGATAATCTTAGAAGTTTCTAAAATCATGTTAGGAATTGGGGCTGGAGTTATAATTGGTTATCTTGCTAAAGGTGATGATTAAGGTGGGTGAAATGGATGTAAGTTCTATTTTTAGCTTATTACAACAACATTGGTTTGAGATTTTGGTAGTTTTAGCAATTGCATTCTTTTTGAGGAACTTGAAGTGGATACTAATAGCATCAGTGATTTTTTTAGCATTAATGCATTTTGGCTATCTTGAAACCATAAAAGAGCTTATTTTATCCCACATTCCTATAAACTCACATGCAATTCCTCTGAACCTTCTCAATGATTTGATTAACAATTCAACAAACTCTACTGTTAATGAGACAATAAACATTACAGGTGGTTAAAATGGCTAATGGAGAGACGTTATATACATTTTCACTTGGGAAAGGGGAATATACACGGATTGTAAAAGGGAATAAAAAGGGGCAGTATAAGTTGGTTAAATTCAAAGCTAAATCCAAATCTAAAAAATCATCAAAAAAGAAAAAGAGGAGCTAACTATGAGTGAAAAAAATCATAAATATATGGATAGTTTTGAAGAAGAAGAGTTGCCTACATTTTTTCCAAGGCTATGTTTTAAATATGCTGATGAATATTTGGCTGAGGATATAATAATGTTAGGAAAAATATTGAAAAAAGCTGGAAATTTGAATTCTAAAGAAATTAGAGACAAATTAAAAGAGAATGTCTTAAAGTTATTAGATGAGTTAGTAAATAAAGCATTAGAAGAGGAAACTAAAAATAAAAGGTGATGAAAATGGAGCGTAACATTACAATAGGACTAATTATAGCTTTTATTCTTGTAGTGGCTGGAGCTTTTTTAATGCATAAAGATTCTGGAAATGGGGGCTTTCTTTTAGATTTTCTAAAAAATCATACAGAGAATACTACAACTGCAGATAACTCAACAATTAATGGAACTATTAATGAAACTGCTACAAACATAACGGATAATTCAACAGGTATTGAGGAAATCTCATTTGATGCAAGTGCTGTTTATGGCAATGCAACAAATGCTGTTTTGATTTCTATTAATGCCAAGGAAAATATCACTGTTGATTTGATACAAGTCTTTGCATCATTTAATAATATTAACTTCACAAAAGTTAAAGAAGTATCTAACATCACATTGCCAACAGTTGTTGAAGTTCCAGCTAATGAAAATGCCACTGTAATGTATTACTATTTAGATATAATGTATAATGGAACTGAATACAGAATCCCAAGTGAGGGAGCATACAACATAACAACATAAGTGAGATTATGAAGAGAATACTCTTTTTTGCTTTTTTAATCACTTTCTTAGTTTCTTTTGCTATTTTGGAAATGCAACATAGTGATGAGGAGATAATAAAAGAGAAGCTTTTAGAATTTGGCTATCCTCCTAAGGGATATGTCATAATTAACAATACTATACGTTACTCAGATGGCTCTTTTGTGGTCCTATCAACACCACCAAAAAAGTATCCTGTATCTGCCTTTGATGCTTATAAAAAAGCCAAAGAATACTTAGAAAAAAAGGAGAAAGAATACGGATTAGACAAGTATAATTATCACTTACACATAAAGGCAGAGGATATTGAGGAATATTCTGAAAATGGAAACTATTACTGGGCATTTAAGTTATACTTTGGGAAGGGACACTCTGCTGGTGATTTGATGGGATACATTTTAGTTAGCAGAGATAATGGATACTGCAAGATTAAAGGTCTATTTGGTGGCTAAAAGGTTGAGAGTATGATACAAAGAATTATGGCTATTTTAATACTGGTTCTATTGAGTAGTGCCTATGCTAATTCAATTGTAGTATATAATCCAGAAACTGGAACCTATTACACTTGCTATCCAAAAAACATAACTGCTAATGGAAAAACAGTAACTTACTACATACTCAATATTAGCAGTGCCACAAAAGAAGACAACCTTACAATAATACACAAAATCATCATAGAGAACCAAACTGCAGTTATTGTTTATGATGCAAATATGGTAAAGGCATATCAAGCTCTCATAGCAGAACTCCAAAGAAACATCACAAGGTTACAAAAAGAACTTCATAAAAAGAATAAAGAACTATCAGAGCTGATAACTTACAAGAAAAAGAATATTGAATTGCAGAAGAACATTAGCAAGTTGAAAAATGAAATAACAATGCTAAAAGCTGAAAGAGATATGTTAAAAGAACAGAATAAGCAGTATAGAGATTTGATAAATGATTTGATAATTAAAAGTTCAAATTCAACATTAGAAGAATCCATAGAGAAGGAAAAAGCTGAAAATAAAAGATGGAATGCTATTTTTACAGCGTTAGGGATTGCTGTGGTGGGAGTATGTGCATTAGGGATGATTTTAAGAAGATATATAAAGAGGCACGAATGCCCATTATGAATGAATTTTAATTGCTTTTTTCTTCAAGTGTTACACGGTGCTATATATTTTTTTATTCACCATTTAGTTAAGAAATCCTCATTTTTGAAAATAAAGCAGAATAAATAAAAATTCTATTTTTTAAGTGTTACAAAGTGATGAGTATGGAAGTGCAAATATATCTTGGTAGAGGAAAGGCATTGGGTTGGAGAAAGTATGGGGACAGAACTCTAAGAAAACTATCAATAAAAACAGAAGAAGCAAACCACACGTTGTTTATTGGAGGTTCAGGATTTGGAAAAACTACCGTCATGAGAGGAATGATAGAAGCAATATGGACAGCATACACCGAAAAAGGGATTTATCCACTAATCTTTGTTTTTGAAAGAAAAATTGACGTTTCAAAAGCTGAAAAAATTAAAGAAATTTATTATATTGAAACCCAAAAATACTCCCGAGCAGAATGTATGAAAAAATATGGGGAAAAGACATGGAAATACATAGAATGGTATGTCCAACAAATAAAAAAATATCCTCACTTTTATGGAAGCCCTGGAGATTTTGCAATGGGAATGCCTAATGTTTTAGGAAAATACACAAGATTTTCTGGGACACATTCTATTTTGGGTTACTTTGGATTAGAACCCAAAGCATACCCAGTTACTAGATTTGTATTTAGGCCAAGAAGACCTTTAAACCACATAAAAGCAGATAACGGCTGGAAAACTGAAGTTGTAGATGCAAAGATAAAATACAGCAGTATAAACTATGCATTTTTGGAAAACCTAACAAATGTTGGAACTGGAACACTGCATGGGGAAAGATTAAAAAGAATATGGGATATTGAAGGCATTAGAGACCCTGATAAAGTTTTAGAAATTGCATTAAAACATGAGAAAAACCCAGAAAGCCCATCAAGGACATACATGAGGATAGAAGAAACAATGGATAGGTTGAAAAAGGATAAGCTATTTTCCCCAGATGAAAACTTTTTCAAACACATAACTCCCAAAAGAATCAATATTATAGACTTTTCTCAGAATTCTGATTTAACCCATGAAGAAGAGAACCTTATTTTTAAAATGATTGTTGATTGGGCGATAAAAGTAGCATTCAAGTATAAAATTCCAGTCTTTTTCTTCATTGATGAAATTCAAAACTTCATAACAAACTCTCACGGTAAAGCAGCAATTACTAAAATATACAGAGAGGGAAGGTCGCTGGGAATAAACTTGTTTGGAGCTACCCAATTCTTGACAGGGCTGGATAAAATATTGATTGACGGTGCCATGCATGTGGCCATTGTTGGAAAAATAGTAAGATTAGACGATGCCAAGCTACTGGCAAGCATGGTTCCAAACCTTGACATTGATGACATTATGATGGAAGAGTGCAACTCTATAGATGAATACCTAAAAATTAAGCAGAAAAACAAATTCCGTGGCTATTTTATTTATGATAAACAATTTTGTGAGAGAATTGCCTATAGGCATCCACAATCCTTATAGGTGGAG